>NZ_PYVV01000030.1:0-3668 GCF_003056325.1 Halomonas sp. BN3-1
CGAGCTCAATCGTGCTCCCGGGCTCGGCGGTCCCGCTGATCACGGAGCCGTCGGTAGGATTGATGACAGGCGCGTCTGGCGCGCTGATATCCACGTTCAACTCGAAGGCGTCGCTCGGCTCCGAGGTATTGCCGGCGGGATCGGTCGCGGTGACCGTCAGACTGTGACTGCCTTCGCCCAGCGGGTCCGTCGGTGTAAAGCTCCAGTTGCCACTATCGTCTGCCGTCACCGTATCCACGACCTCACCACCATCGAGGATGGCGACCGTGCTACCCGCCTCGGCGGTGCCGGACAGCGTCGGGGTGGTGTCGTCGGTGCTGTCACCGCTGGTCAGTGCGCCGGTGAGGGCACCCGCATCGTCCTGAACCTGGCCAATGCTCGGCACCTCAGGCGCGGCGGCGTCCACGCCGAAGTCGACGCTGGGGGACGCCGCAGAGCTATTGCCGGCAGCGTCGGTAATCACCGCCGCGACGCTGTAGTCGCCGTCTGCCAGAGCGTCGCTCGGAATCACCACCGTGGCGCTGCCATTGGTGACGTCGTCCGCGGTGACCGTATAGGAAACCTCGGAGGTCACGTCATCGGCATCTGTGACGCTCAGCGTGATGGTGTCACCGGCCTGGGTACCGTCCGTCAGGCCGACGCTGGCCTCAACGCCATCGGACAGCTCATCGGCGTTGACGGTGTCGTCCGCGGCCTCGGCAATCGCCAGGGTCGGGGCGTCCGTGCCGGCGTCACCACCAGGGCTGGTGGTGTCGACGCCCAGCTCAAAGGCGTCGCTCGGATCGGAAGTATTACCGGCGGCATCAGTGGCGGTAGCGGTAAAGCTGTAGTCACCTTCGGCCAGCGGGTCCGTCGGGGTGAACGTCCAGTCGCCGCTGCCGTCGGCTTCGGCGGTACCCAGTACGGTGTCACCGTTGTTGATGGTCACGGTGCTGTCCGCCTCGGCGGTGCCGGTCAGCGTCGGGGTGGCGTCGTCAGTGCTGTCGCCGCTGGCAAGCGGGCCGGTCACATCGCCCACGTTGTCAGATGCCGTCGTGATGCTCGGCACCTCAGGCGCGGCAGTGTCCACGCGGAATTCAACAGCGGGGGAAGACGCCGCAGAGCCGTTGCCGGCGGCATCAGAAATGACCGCCTCGACGCTATAGTTGCCATCTTCCAGCGCATCGCTCGGAATCATCAGCTTGGCGCTGCCATCGGTAACGTCGTCCGCTGTGACCGTGTAGGTAACCTCGGAGGTCTCGTTATCGGCGGTGGTGACATTCAGCGTAATGGTATCCCCGGCCTGGGTGCCGTCCGTCAGATCGACGATCGCCTGAACGCCATCGGCCAGCTCATCGGCGCTGATGGTGCCGTCCGCGGCCTCGGCGATCTCCAGGGTGGGGGCGTCTGTGCCGGCGTCACCACCAGGGCTGGTGGTGTCGACGCTCAGTTCAAAGGCGTCGCTCGGATCGGAAGTATTACCGGCAGCATCGGTGGCGGTAGCGGTAAAGCTGTGGCTGCCCTCGCCGAGTTCTGTGGCCGGGGTATAGCTCCAATGACCGCTGTCATCCGCAACCGCGGTGCCCAGCACGCTGTCACCATCGAGGATGGTCACCGTGCTGCCCGCCACTGCGGTACCGGACAGCGTCGGGGTGGTGTCGTCGGTGCTGTCACCGCTGGCAAGCGGATCGGTCACATCGCCCACGTCGTCCGAGGCCGTCGTGATGCTCGGTACCGCAGGCGCGGCAGTGTCCACGCGGAATTCGACAGCGGGGGAAGAGGCCGCTGAGCTATTGCCGGCGGCATCAGAAATCACCGCCTCGACGCTGTAGTCGCCGTCTGCCAGGGCATCGCTCGGAATCACCACCGTGGCGCTGCCATTGGTGACATCGTCCGCCGTGACCGTATAGGAAACCTCGGAGGTCACGTTATCGGCATCGGTGACGCTCAGGGTGATGGTGTCACCGGCCTGGGTGCCGTCCGTCAGGCCGACGCTTGCCTGAACCCCATCGGACAGCTCGTCGGCGTTGATGGAGTCGTCGTCCGCCTCGTTAGCCTCGTCGATGGTCAGGGTCGGGGCGTCGGAACCGTCATTGCCCCCGGGGCTGGTCGCATCCACAGTGAAGTCGACGCCGTTGGACGGGGCAGAACTGTTGCCGGCGGCGTCGGTAATCACCGCCTCGACGCTGTAGTCACCGTCTGTCAGCGCATCGCTCGGAATCACCACCGTGGCGCTGCCGCCAGTGACGTCGTCTGCCGTCACGGTGTAGGGAACCTCGGAGGTCACGTCGTCGGCGGTGGTGACACTCAGCGTAATGGTGTCCCCGGCCTGGGTGCCTTCTGTCAGTCCGACGATGGCCTCAACGCCATCGGAAAGCTCAGCGGCGTTGATGGTGTCGTCCAAGGCCTCGGCAATCGCCAGGGTCGGAGCGACCGTACCGGCGTCACCACCAGGACTGGTCGCATCCACGTTGAAGTTGATGCTGTTGGACGGGGCAGAACTGTTGCCGGCGGCATCAGAAATCACCGCCTCGACGCTGTAGTCGCCGTCTGCCAGGGCATCGCTCGGAATCACCACCGTGGCGCTGCCATTGGTGACATCGTCCGCCGTGACCGTATAGACAACCTCGGAGGTCGCGTCATCAGCATCGGTGACGCTCAGCGTGATGGTGTCCCCGGCCTGGGTACCGGTGGTCAGGCCGACGCTGGCCTCAACGCCATCGGACAGCTCACTGGCATTGATGCTGTCGTCCTCAGCCTCGTCGATTGCCAGAGTCGGGGCGTCCGTGCCGGTATCGCCGCCGGGGCTGGTCGCATCCACAGTGAAGCCAACGCTGTTGGACGGTGCTGAACTGTTGCCGGCGGCATCAGAAATCACCGCCGCGACGCTGTAGTCGCCGTCTGCCAGCGCATCGCTCGGAATCACCACCATGGCGCTACCTGCGCCGACGTCGTCTGCCGTCACGGTGTAGGAAACCTCGGAGGTCACGTCGTCGGCGGTGGTGACACTCAGCGTAATGGTGTCCCCGGCCTGGGTGCCGGCGGTCAGACCGACGCTGGCCTGAACGCCATCGGACAGCTCATCGGCGTTGATGCTGTCGTCCTCAGCCTCGTCGATTGCCAGGCTCGGGGCGTCCGTGCCGGCGTCGCCGCCGGGGCTGGTCGCATCCACAGTGAAGTCGATGCTGTTGGACGGTGCTGAACTGTTGCCGGCGGCGTCGGTAATCACCGCCGCGACGCTGTAGTCGCCGTCTGCCAGCGCATCGCTCGGAATCATCACCGTGGCGCTGCCATTGGAGACGTCGTCCGCCGTGACCGTATAGGAAACCTCGGAGGTCACATCATCGGCATCGGTGACGCTCAGCGTAATGGTGTCCCCGACCTGGGTACCGTCCGTCAGGCCGACGCTGGCCTGAACACCATCGGCCAGCTCATCGGCGTCGATGCTGTCGTCGTCCTCGGCCTCTGCGATTGCCAGGGTCGGGGCGTCGGTGCCGGCGTCGCCACCGGGGCTGGTGGTGTCGACGACCAGTTCAAAGGCGTCGCTCGGCTCCGAGGTATTGCCAGCGTCATCGGTGGCGGTAGCGGTGAGGCTGTGGCTACCCTCGCCGAGCTCCGAGGCCGGGGTGTAGCTCCAATGGCCGCTGTCATCCGCAACGGCGGTACCCAGTTCGCTGCCACCATCGAAG
>NZ_PYVV01000031.1:0-3595 GCF_003056325.1 Halomonas sp. BN3-1
CCCCGATGGAGCTGGCAGAATGCGACGGTAAGTCCAGCGGCAAGCTCGCCTGGGTCGGCCACTACCGCGCCTGGGGCAAGCTCACCCAGGCCAGTGACGGCCACGGCAACCCCAGCACCACCGACAACCCCCTGCGCTTCCAGGGCCAGTACCTGGATGACGAAACCGGGCTGCACTACAACCGCCATCGGTACTATGATCCAGAGACGGGACGCTTCACCACCCAGGACCCGATAGGCCTGGCCGGCGGCGAAAACCTGTACATGTATGCCCCCAATCCGACAGGATGGGTGGATCCGCTGGGGTTGAGTGGGTGTTGCTCAGATAGTTTTGACAGTTCAGGAAGACCTACCAGAAGCTCCCAGTATTCTGTCTACATGGAGTCAAATCTTACCTCTGGGAAGCACTATCCCGGGCGATCTGACAGAGCCCACTTCCAGGAAGGTAATCGTCAGTTGCATGAGAGGTTTGAAACGGATTCAGACTTTGCTACTACTATGGATACTCAGTACCCCGGCATCGTCGATAGGGTTAAGCCTGGGCCGGGTGGAGCGCATACACGAGCAGCGCCATACCCAGGACGAGAAGGCTTAACCTGGCATCACCATCCCGACCGCGAGGGAGTGATGCAATTGGTGCCTAGACCACAGCATCAGTCCGCCGGGAAGGTACAAGAAACTCTACATCCTGGTGGAAAAGGTGGAATGGATAATTGGGGCGGTGGAAGATAACTTATTTTTTGTAGAAGGATCTCACATGAGCAGCATCTACACTCTCATAGAAATATTAAGATCAACTCAAAAGTTTGATCTTGACAATGCGTTATATTTAGAAAGAAAACCATGGTCTGCAAGCTCTCAAGCATTAGTTTTAGACCCGGATGATGTTGAAGAAGCATTAGACCCAGACTCAGACCCCAAAGAAGCAAAAGACTTTGGAATGAAATATGCCATAATGATGCAAGACCTGGACGATATTTGTGAAAACCTTAAATCACAAGTTTCTTCACCTACTGACGATCAAATCTTCCAAGCATTTATATATTACATGGAAAACGATGCCTTCATTAAACTCCGTGTTTAATACCATTGAGTTCGACCACTCGCCAAATAGTGTTTTTCATAACTTCATATTGGTTTTACCTGATTCAGCATAGGTCCTACAGGACTACCGATCAGGTAGATCACCGCGATGGAGCTGGACTCTTGATCGTTGGTTGTGGAATTCAACCATGAAGCGAAAACATCCGTGAGCGCTATCGCCATAACATCGAGCCTGGTCGGTTGCTGCGCCCACTTGCACCTGACCCGAGAGGCGGGTGCAAGATTTTCACGGCTACGCCCGCGTCTCTTCATACACCCGGTGCCAGCACCATCTGGTCACCCGCTACACCCACCGCAGTGGTCTGGCGGTGGAGCTCGAGTGGGACTGGCCGGGCAAGGCCGAGGGCGCCCTGCCCGCCGCCAAGTTCGAAAACCGCTTCGCGGCCGTCCACACCGACCACCTCGGCACCCCGATGGAGCTGGCAGAATGCGACGGCAAGTCCAGCGGAAAGCTCGCCTGGGTCGGCCACTACCGCGCCTGGGGCAAGCTCACCCAGGCCAGTGACGGCCACGGCAACCCCAGCACCACCGACAACCCCCTGCGCTTCCAGGGTCAGTACCTGGATGAAGAAACCGGGCTGCACTACAACCGCCATCGGTACTATGATCCAGAGACGGGACGCTTCACCACCCAGGACCCGATAGGCCTGGCCGGCGGCGAAAATCTGTACATGTACGCCCCCAATCCGACAGGATGGGTGGATCTGCTGGGGTTGAGTCGGTGTTGTGAGGAATCTCGCGGCAGTAAACCGAGGACAAAAACGGCTAGGATCAAAGATGCTCAGTTGCCAACCTCAGGAAGAATTCGATATGTACCTCCAGAGAGTTGGCATGGTTCAACTCCAATTCCAAGGGGCCCAAACCGAGGCTATCTTGATCGATTTGGGAACGAGTGGACTAAAGGCCCTTCTCGAACAGCCGGAGAGCCCTTTGAATGGGATGTCCAGTTATCAAGAACTGGTCGCGAGCAGATAGGATGGACGACAAGAGACGGAACACACGCTAATGTTTCGCTTGATGGAAAAATTACTCACAGGTGATCCAGTTTTGAAAGGAATAGTCAATCTTCATGTTTTTACTGAGGCTGCAGATGTGGAGCAAGCGCGCGCAGCAGGTGATATTCTTCTCCAGAAACTAGAGGCGTATGAAGAAATAGAGTTATGTCGACTAAAAAGGTATTGGAAGATTCCAGAATATTATGAGTTTTCGATAGAAATCGGAAGTCCAATTATATCGAAAAACACACCCCAAGAAATATCCAAAATTTTAGGTGGGAGGTGGAAGAAAGCTGGAGACAGCTTGATTCTATACCAAACAAAGGGAAAGCTATTTCCCATGCCAAATATCAAATGGGCCAGCTTAGAGTACATAGATTTATGATTGTACATGTACGCCCCCAATCCAACAGGATGGGTGGATCCGCTGGGGTTGAGTGGATGTTGTGCAAATGTGAATGCTCAGGCAGCTTTAAGAGCTAAGCTATCTGGACTACAAAAAGCACAGCAAAATGCCGCTACAACTCGCACTCTCCCTGATGGAAGAGTACGCTACTACACTCAAGAAGTTCCTGCGCGTACAGAGGGTCCGACTAGGGGGGCATCTTTTGTAACTGAATATAATAAAAATTCTAGTTCGGTGAGGCAATGGATGGAAGGTTTTGATCAGTCTGAATCAGTGATTCGGGTACATACGAAGATGTATTAATGGGCAGATGTTAGACTCCCAACACTACCCCCCGACCGGCTACGAACTTAAGAACTGGAGCAGAAATGAGTGATTCCCACATTGCGAAGGAGCTCAAAAAAGTATGCCCTAGAAAATACGATGCACATGCTATATCTAGAGCTGCATTTATCATATACCAACAAAGTGATATTTATATATCCTCAAAAACAGAGAACATACTTATCACATTGATGGCAATGGATATGGGCGAAGAGTTTGAGTTAAGCGAGCAGGAATTCTGTGACCTACTATCCGAGTTGCCAGAAAGTTAGGGATCTGCGAAGTTGGATGTGAATTGTATCACAGAGAGCATCTGTGACATCATGATGTCTCCACCGGCCAACGCACCCGCTATCATCGCACCCGATATCATCCTGGCGCACCGGCTAGCCTGTCGCCGGCCATGGGCAACCTGCTCAAGCGCTACGCCGGTACCCACTACCACTACGACGCCAGCGGCAACCTGACCCGACGTATCGCCCCCAGCGGCGAGACCTGGCACTACCAGTACGACCCCGAACACCGGCTGATCGAGGCCTGCCACTACCCCCATGCACCCGCTGCGGGCGATGACACTGTGCCGCAGATGCGTGCCCGCTACGCCTACGACGGCCTCGGCCGACGGGTGTGGAAAGAGGTAAACCGCCAGGGCCAGCCCAGTGAGCTGACGGTGTTCAACTGGGACGGTGACCTGCTGCAAAGCGAAGAGCGTTTTGTCGGAGGCCTGCCGCCGCTGTTTCGCCCCGAACGCCTGGAACTGGCCCGCG
>NZ_PYVV01000032.1:0-2410 GCF_003056325.1 Halomonas sp. BN3-1
TGATCGAGCTCATCTCGGCGTACACCGGGATCGGCTCGGGACGCGCCTGGGCGGTCTTCATCAGGGCGGTGCCACCGCTGCGCGAGCCGGTGAAGCCCACCGCCTTGATCCGCGCGTCGCTGACCAGGCCCTGGCCGACCTCGCGACCGGAACCGAACAGCAGCGAGAACACGCCTTCCGGCAGTTCACAGCGGGCCACCGCCTTCTGCAGCGCGCGGCCGACCAGCTCCGAGGTGCCGGGGTGGGCCGAGTGGGCCTTGACCACGACCGGACAGCCGGCGGCCAGGGCGGAGGCGGTGTCGCCACCGGCCACCGAGAACGCCAGCGGGAAGTTGGAGGCGCCGAACACCGCCACCGGACCCAGTGCGATATGGCGCTGGCGCAGGTCGACCCGCGGCATCGGTTCACGGTCCGGCAGGGCCGGATCGTGCCGCACGTCGAGCCATTCGCCGGCGCGCACCACCGAGGCGAACAGGCGCAGCTGGCCGCAGGTACGGCCGCGCTCGCCCTGCAGACGTGCCTGGGGCAGGCCGGACTCCTGCATGGCGCGCTCGATCAGGGTGTCACCGAGCGCCTCGATCTCCTCGGCGATGGTCTCGAGAAAGGTCGCACGGGCCTCGAGGCCGGTCTCGCGGTAGCTATCGAAGGCCGCCCAGGCCAGTTCGCAGGCGCGCTCGACCTCGGCCTTGGAACCTGCCTTGTAGCCAGGCTCGAGGGTCTCACCGGTGGCCGGATTGACGGCGTGGATGGGCTCGCCCTTGGCCTCGACGGCCTGGCTGCCGATCAGCTGCTTTCCTTCCAGAGTCATGTTGGCTCCTTTTCGCTTGCGGGGATGGGGTTGTCGGTGTGCTGTCTGGTACCAGTGTCAACGCCGGCTCGACCTGCGTTCAATGCTCGTGTCGTCATTGTGCGGGACGGTCGAAGCCTGTCGCCGGTCGATTACATCGGCGTGACGCTGGTCTGTTCTTCGTCCTCGGTGGGCGGCGCCAGCGGATTGCGCAGGGGACGCCCGAAGGCCGGTAGCTCGATCTCGTAGCGCTCGCCCGGTTTGACACTGACACCGTCGGCGAAGCTCAGGGTGGCGGTGCCGAAAAAATGGACGTGGACGTCACCGGGCCGACGGAAACCTGGGTACTTGAAGTGGTGGTGCTCCAGGTTGGCGATGGTGTGCGCCATGTTGTCCTCACCGGTCAAGAACGGCTTCTCCCACAGGGTCTCGCCGTCTCTGGTGATACGCGAAGTACCCTCCAGATGAGAGGGTAGTTCACCGATCAGCAGTTCGGGGCCGAAACTGCAGGCGCGAAGCTTGGAGTGGGCCAGCCACAGGTAGTTGTAGCGTTCGGTGATGTGATCCGAGAATTCGTTGCCGATGGCGAAGCCCAGCCGATGGGGGCGGCCCTGATCATCGATGAGGTAGAGCCCGGCGAGTTCCGGCTCTTCGCCTGCATCCTCGGCAAAGGATGGCCAGGGCAGCGGCGCCTCGGGGGCCACCACGCAGTCACCATCCCCCTTGTAGAACCACTCGGGCTGGGCGCCCACCTGACCTTCGGCGGGCTTGCCGCCCTCGACGCCGAGCCTGAACATGCGCATGGAATCGGTCAGCTTGGCGTCGTCGGTTTCGGACGAGTCGGCGTGCATGGCGCTGCGGGTATCGGCGCTGCCCAGATGGGTCAGGCCGGTGCCGGTGACCAGGCAGTGCGCGGGATCCGGATGGGTCAGCGGCGGCAGTAGCTGACCGCTCGCGACCAGATCGGCGTAGTCGAGGGTCTCGTCACCGAGGCTTGCCTTGACCGTGGTCGCCAGGCCCTTGCCCTCGGCCAGCGCACGGCGTGCCAGGGTATAGGTGTCGGCATCGGTCAGTCGCACAAAGTCCGGTCCTTCGACCAGGGCGGCCCTGACGCTGCCCTGGTGGCGGCACTGGATGATGCGAAGGGTCTCGGGGGTGTCATGATGCATGGCGATATCCTTGCGTGACGTGGGCGCCTTGTCCCGGTTCACGGTTGGCCCCAGAGGCATCTTACGCCCCTGGGGTGGTGTATGGTCAACATACAAAGGTATGGGTTGACGTTATGGAAAGGTGGCTTTGCTGGCGTCTAGCCTGGCGCCTGGTCCCGGAGAGGGGCCGATCCGCTTCATTGCACCAGCCACATGGCCATTTCGGGCCACACCAGCAGCGCCGCGAGTACACATAGCTGCAGGGCGATAAAGGGCAGCACCGAGACGAAGATGTCCTTGAGGCTGATCTCCGGTGGCGCCACGCCCTTCAGGTAGAAGGCCGCGGGACCGAACGGCGGCGACAGGAAGGACACCTGCATGTTCACCGCGAACAGGATGCCGAACCAGATCGGGCTGTAGCCCAGCTGCACGATGATCGGCACGAAGATCGGCAGGGTCAGCATGGCCACCCCGA
>NZ_PYVV01000033.1:0-1866 GCF_003056325.1 Halomonas sp. BN3-1
GGACACCAAAGCTGGGTAAGATCAGCTATTTGGGTGTGATACCTGATCTTATGGATCTTCCACTTGCTCAATACCTTCTTGAGCGAGAGCATGTCCTCGATGTCGTAGGTGAGTGCTGTCAATATATCAGTTGTTTCCTTGTCTTGTTACATCCCTGCAATCAATGATTGTTCTCACAGTAGAACCAGTGTTCGGCCTCGGTTCTTTCGCAGAAGGCATAATTAACCTCAGTATTTTCCTCTATCGCCTTCTCCACGCTATCCACTATTATTTCTTCAAACAGGTCGTCAGAATCATATTTGTAATACATAGAGTTCCCAAAATTAAAAAACCCGTTGCCAATATAGTAGACTGACAAGCAACTATTCTTATAGCAACTTAATGATACCCGATCAAGCCCTGCTTCCCGCATTCTACTACGAATCCACTGCACCTTTTCACCATCAAGATCATCGGGCTTGGTGAAAAACGGAATGATGTGTATATATTCACCTTCATACATCTCTTCAAGCTTACCCAGTATCTCACCCATCCTATCCAAGACGTCATCGGGAGGTTGTCTTGGCCATAGATAGAACAACAAGCTACCTGCAAGCATAAGTACGACACCCCCGATGACTCTCTTTTTCATTGTTTATATTCTCCGGCTTCTGGCTAATTCACAGTCGTGACGTACTTTTGAAGCCACCCTGGTTGGACAAGGCGCTGAGGCTACTTGATCTTACCCAGCATTGCTGGATACCAATGCTGGGTAAGATCAACTATTTGGGTGTGATACCTAATCTTATGGATCTTCCACTTGCCCAATGTCTTCTTGAGGGGAGGGCATGTCCTCGATGTCATAGGTGAGCGCTGTCAATATATCAGTTGTTTCCTTGTCTTGTTACATTCCTACAATCAATGATTGTTCTCACAGTAGAACCAGTGTTCGACTTCGGTTCTCTCGCAGAAGGCGTAAAGAACCGAAATGTTCTCTTCTTTTGCCTTCTCAATGCTTTCTTCTATGGCCTTCTCAACGTTATATACTATTATTTCTTCGAGTATGTCGACAGAATCATATCTATAGTACATAGGATAACGAAAAATATCTAAGCCTTTAGCAATAAAATAGGATGATGAACAGCCATGCTCTGAACAGCTTAAGGACACCCGGCTAAACCCTGTCTCTCGCATTTCTCTCCGAATCCATTTAACCCTTTCACTATCTAGGCCATCGGGTTCCGCTGTATATGGCCATATAAAAATCGTCTCACCTTCATACATCTCCTCAAGCTTACCAAGTATCCCCTGCATCCTGTCCAAGACGTCATCGGGAGGTTGTCTTGGCCATAGATGCACTAACAGGCTACTAACAAGCAGTAATGCAACACCCCCGATGACTCTCTTCTTCATTGTTTATATTCTCCGGCTTCTGGCCAACGCACAGTCATGGCGTACTTTTGAAGCCACCCTGATTGGACAAGGCGCTGAGGCTACTTGATCTTATCCAGCATTGGCGGATACCAACGCAGGGGAAGATCAACTCTTTAGGTGTGATACCCAATCTTATGGATCTTCCACTTGCCCAATGTCTTCTTGAGGGAGGGCATGTCCTCGATGTCGTAGGTGAGTGCTGTCAATATATCAGTTGTTTCCTTCTCTTATTACATCCCTGCAATCAATGATTGTTCTCACAGTAGAACCAGTGTTCGGCCTCGGTTCTTTCGCAGAAGGCGTAATTAACCTCAGTATTTTCCTCTATCGCCTTCTCGACGTTATCTACTATTACCTCTTCAAGCAGGTCGCCTGAGTCATAGACGTAATACCTATAGTTTAGGAAAACATTAAAACTTCTGTTAATCGAGTATATTGATAAACACCTGCGTT
>NZ_PYVV01000034.1:0-1749 GCF_003056325.1 Halomonas sp. BN3-1
ATTGCCATAGCGACAGCGGTTGACCCAGTCTTCGACGCCGGCCACAAGACGAGAGAGCTTAAGATGTCTATAGGTGATGGGAAGAAATAGCTATAGATCCGAAGGCTAGCCTTTTTGCTCGAATTCAAGTGCTTGAGATTGGGATAGAAAGCCAGCCTTGCGATCGGATTGGGCCAGGAAGTGGTTGGCGATCGCCTAGGACGCTACCTCACCGATAGCTGCCATCCGATTGGTGTTCCAGGCCGTAGTAGCTTGGGAAAAATGTACGATTTTCTTCCTGCCAGGCTCGCGACAGGGCGATGGCTTGCTGGACCTGCTCCGGTGTCATTTGTGCTTCCAGGCGTTTCTTGTCGGGGACGCCGGCTGTGCCTTGGAGGTCGAAATACTTGTAGGCTTGTACCAGGTCCACCTCGGTGCCGATGCCCTCTTCGTAGTACACTGCAAGGCCGCCATGACTAATACTTCCATCGAATGGCATATTTTCGGCACGCTTTAACCACTCGAATGCTGTTCGTTCATCCTTGGGCACGCCGAGGCCTTTACGATAGATGGCGGCAAGCTGTGAGGCTGATTCGGCGTCGCCCTGTTCGGCGGCGCGGGTGAACCAGATTCTCGCCTGCTGGATATCTTTCTCCACCAGTCCGCGAGGGTCGGAACCTCGGTAGGCGAAGCCCAGTCTTTTCTGGGAGAGGATATAGCCCTTTTCCGCGCTTGCCTGGAGATAGGCCTGCGCCAAGGGTTTACTGATTCGGGTGCCGATGCCCTCGTAGTAGACGGTGAAAAGAGAATGACCCGCGTCGATCACTCCCAATCGCCATGCTTCTTGAAGCAGTCGTATACCTTCACTTGTATCTGGTTCTCGCTCGAATCCCGTGATATGGCCGAACTGGATAAGCCCTAGCAGAAATGTGGATTCGCCATCACTAGCTTTAGCTTTATTTGTAAGGTCTTCTACTGTGATACCTTCAAAGCTGTCCCAAAGAGGGCTATTGTCGGTGGAGTTTGCGATAAAGTATGGAGACGCTTCCATCGCTATGGTAGAAGTGCTGTGTCCTCTAGTGGTGCTGAAAGGGGATGTGCCGTCACAACCTGTTAGAAGGAAGAAGTAGATTAGTATAAAGGCTGGTATGTCAAGTATCTTTCTATTCCTGTCCATGGTCAGATGCTCATCCTGAATATATCAGCTTTAGTGTCTGATGAAGTGTCTGAAGAAACGAAGCTGACGGAAATTTTCAGTGGTTTGAGAGGCTTGTTACTACGTAAAAAAACTTCTCTTTTAATGGCGTGGTATTCGCTGATCCTTGGAACTTTTCCAAGAAGTTGCGCTTCCAAGCCAAGGCTTCATAAGGAAGTCGCTGTCCCTGGTGATTGCCATAGCGACAGCGGTTGACCCAGTTTTCGACGCCGGCAACAAGAGGAGAGAGCTTAAGATATTTACAGGTGATGGGAAGAAATAGCCATAGATCCGACCGCTAGCCTTGTTGCTCGAATTCAAGTGCTCGAGATTGAGGTCGAAAGCCAGCATTGTATAGTGATTCCTCAAGAAAGAAATCACGTGTTTGTTGCATTATTTGAAACTCCCGTCCGGTTGGTATTCCAGTCCGTAGTAGCTCGGTACAAAGATGCCATGCTCCTCCTGCCAGGCTCTAGAGAGCTCGATGGCTTGCCGTATTTGATCCGGCGTCATCTGCTCGGCAAGCCGTCGTTTATCAGGCGCTCCGGCAGGGTCCCGGAGGTCATAGTACTTGT
>NZ_PYVV01000035.1:0-1498 GCF_003056325.1 Halomonas sp. BN3-1
GCCGCGCTGGCCTCCAACCGCCATATCCGGGTCAAGGTGCTCTACGACGCCGTGGGCCCGAGGTTCCGGCTGTGGCTCGACCGCTTCAATGACCTGGTCACCTTCGGCTTCTGTCTGGGCATGACCTACGCCGCCTGGGTGATGTTCTACGGCGCCTCCCACAACCCCCTCGGCGAGTGGCAGCTGGAGCGCTCCGGCACCTCCTGGAACCCGCCGTTCCCCGCCCTGGTCAAGGGCATGATCCTCGCCGCGGTGGCGATCATGTGCGTCCAGGCGCTGATTCACCTGATCCAGTCGATCAAGGGCAAGCCCGCCCCCGATGCACCCGAAGGAGGCGCTGACTGATGAGCATCGCAGACGGAACCCTGCTGCTGGTCGGCGCCATCTTCGCGCTGCTGGTCACCGGCCTGCCGCTGGCCTTTATCACCGGCCTGGTGGCGCTGGCCTTTACCTTCGGCTGGTTCGGCCCCAACGCCCTGCCGCTGGTGACCAGCCGGGTCTACGGCTTCGTCACCGAGTACTCGCTGGTGGCGGTGCCGATGTTCGTGCTGATGGCCTCGCTGCTCGACCGATCGGGCATCGCCAAGGATCTGTTCAACGCCATGCGGGTGTTCGCCGGGCGACTGCCCGGGGGCGTCGCCGTGCAGACCGTGGTGGTGGCGTTCTTCCTGGCCGCGCTGTCCGGCATCATCGGCGGCGAGATCGTGCTGCTCGGCATCCTGGCGCTGCCGCAGATGCTCCGCCTCGGCTACGACAAGCACCTGTCGATCGGCGTGGTCTGCGCCGGCGGGGCGCTCGGTACCATGATGCCGCCGTCCATCGTGCTGATCATCTACGGCCTGATCGCCAGCGTCTCCATCGCCGACCTGTTTACCGCGGCGATCACCCCGGCGGTGATCCTGATGCTGTCCTACATCGGTTATGTGCTGGTGCGCTGCCTGCGCAACCCCGCCATGGGCCCGCCGATGAGCGAAGAGGACCGCAACGCCGGCTTCGCCTCCAGGGGTGCCGCGCTGCGCTCGATCATCGTGCCGGCGCTGATCGCCTTCATGGTGCTGGGCTCGATCTACGGCGGCGTGGCCTCGGTCACCGAGGCGGCGGCCATGGGCGTGTTCGGCGTGCTGCTGGCGGTGCTGGCCCGGGGCGAGTTCTCGTTCTCGATGATGCACCAGAGCCTGTCCCAGACCCTGGTGACCTGCGGCATGATCATCTGGATCGGCATCGGCGCCGCCGCCCTGGTCGGGGTCTACAACCTGATGGGCGGCAACCGCTTCATCTCCGGCATGATCATGGATCTGGACGTCTCGCCCATCGTGATCATCCTGGTGATGATGGCGATCCTGATCGTGCTCGGCATGTTCCTCGACTGGATCGGGGTGGCCATGCTGACCCTGCCGATCTTCGTGCCGATCATCGTGCAGCTGGGCTACAGCCCGATCTGGTTCGGCATCCTGTTCGCGGTGAACATGCAGGTGTCCTTCCTGTCGCCGCCGTTCGG
>NZ_PYVV01000036.1:0-1351 GCF_003056325.1 Halomonas sp. BN3-1
AAATGTATGGTCAGCCTGGCTTTTGCAACGTGGATCTACGACATTGACAAAGTGGGCTTGCGCCAATGTATTCGGGCTCTCGATGGGCACGCATCACTGGCGCCCGGCCCTCGATGAGAAGCCGCGCCTGTCCGACCTCAAAAAAGCCTCAGCATCAATGTGCTGTTTTTGTTGTCAGGTTCTCGGACAGGCAGTGAGCCGTTTGTCGTCATCGTGATCCTACGCCGCAAAACCCGTGACAGGGTATCTCCTCTCAGGCGAGTGTCGCCCCCGGCGATGGACGGAACTCACCCCCTTTGGCCAGGATCGCCCAGGCGATTCTGGCCATCTTGTTAGCCAAGGCACAGGCCACAACATTCGAATGCCGTCGGCAACCCAGTGCTCTCAGCCAGTCACCTAATTGATCGTTACGCTGATCCTGGCGCTGCATCACCGCGCGGGCACCCTGCACCAGCAAGCGTCGTAGATGGCCATCGCCGCGTTTGCTGATACCCAGGAGTCGCGGCTTTCCGCCGGTTGCGTACTGGCGAGGCACTAGCCCCAGGGCGGCGGCGAACTCACGTCCCGAACGGTAGTGCGAGGCATCACCTACCGCGCCGACGATGGCGCTGGCCGTGATGGGTCCGATTCCTGGCACCGTCATCAAGCGGCGGGCACCATCGTTACAGCGGGTATGCTGCTCGAGCGTTTTCTCGAGAACCGCGATCTCGTCACTTAGCCAGGTATAGTGCCCTTGGAGGCGTTGAGCCAACGCCACGAAAGCGGGTGGCAAGCCTTCCAGATAGCTCGTGAGACGACGGATCGCCGCATGCCCGACCGGCAAGGCCACCCCGAATTCGAGCAGGAAGCCGTGCAGGCGATTCATGATCGCGGTGCGTTCGGCGACCAGCCCTTGGCGAGTACGGTGTAGCGCACAGAGGATCTGCTGGTCTTCGCTCTTGATCGCTGCGAAGCGCATGGCCGGACGTGAGGCCGCTTCGCAGATCGCCTCGGCATCCACGAAATCGTTCTTGTTGGTCTTGACGAAGGGCTTGACGTACTGGGGCGGAATCAGCCGTACGTCGTGCCCTAACGCCTGGATCTGGCGGGCCCAGTAATGGCTTCCGGCACAGGATTCCATGACCACCCGACAGGCAGGCTGCTGGGCCAATTGCGACAGCAGTTTCTGGCGTGACAGCGCCTTGCGGAACAAGGGTTTGCCGTGGCGAGTTTGAGCATGCAGATGGAAGCTGCGTTTGCCCAGGTCGATACCGATGATGGCGGGAGCGGTCATGAGCGTGGTCCTCTGAAAAGAAGAAGCCCAGCAAGCATAGCCTGCTGGGCTTCGAGGTCAGGCTGACCATCTCATTAA
>NZ_PYVV01000037.1:0-1329 GCF_003056325.1 Halomonas sp. BN3-1
GGTTCATCGCACTTTGCCGGGAAATGCGGCACGGATCTTCAGGAAGAAGTACGCAGTGTCGCGGTATCCATAGGCCATCCGCTTGATAACTTTGATTCGGTTGTTCATGCCCTCCAGCACACTGGTGTTCAACCGATGCCGAGCACTGGACAGGATCCCCTCCAGGTAGGGAGCCAATTTCCTGGCGAAGCGATCCAGAGCCTCAATACCACTGCTGATGGCCATCTCGTGCCACTCCTTCCAAGCGTTTCGGGCGGTGGTCTCGTCATCGGCAAACCAGAGGGTCTTGAGCTGATCCTTGAGTAGATACGCTGTGGTCAGTGACGCATTGGCCGCCAGCAGCTCTTCCAGCTTTACCGCCTGCTCAGGTTTGAGGTTGTTGGCATTGCGCAGCAGCAGCCAGCGGCTGCCCTTGATGATCTTGCGGGCCGCCTTGTCATCGCGCAGCTGGTTGGCCTGGTCGACGCGCACCCGATCCATCACCTCGCGTCCGTATTTGGCCACCACGTGGAAGCGGTCATAGACCACCTCGGCGTTGGGACATTGGTCCTTCACCTCGAGATCGAAGGCCGAGTTCATGTCCATGGCGACGGCCTCGATCTGCTCTCGCGCCTCGCCCAGCCACGCGAAGAATGGGCGGATCGCTTCACGGGAGCGGCCTTCCCCGATCCATACCACCTGCTGGGTGTCAGCGCAGGCGACCACGGTGGCGTAGCGCTGCCCCTTGTGCAGGGCGAACTCGTCCATCATCAGGCGCCGCAAGCGTGTCGGGTCCGGTGCCGGCAGGTCGCGTTGCAGGCGCTGCTTGTCGATGGCCTTGACGGTATGCCAGTGCAAGCCGACCAGGTCCGTGACATGCCGAATCGGCAGCAACGTGACCAGACGCTCCACCCACTGGCGCAGCGTGGTGGTGACCGGCGAGCGCCCGGGTAACCAGTCAATGCGCTCGCGTGTCGGGCCACAGACCGGGCAGCGTAGGCGTCGAACCGGGACGTCGAGCTCTACTCGGTAGATCAGCAGCGGCGCCTCACGGACGCGCCGGCGATACACGTCGTGCACCAGGAAACAGGCGTGGTCGCAGCCGCTACAGACGGGCGGAATCCGGTCATCGGGCTCCAGCTGGAGCCGCAGCGTTTGAGCATCCAGGAACTCGTGGTGGGCGACGGTGAAGCCTTTCCAGAACAGGCAGAGCGGGGTAGTATCCATGGCAACGGCGGTGTCCGTAGGCTGACGTTTTGGCGAATATCAGCTTACTCGGATTTACCGCCGTTTCTCTATCCTGCCTGTCCTCACGCGCCTTGCCCGTTTCACGCTAATCTGCGATGAACC
>NZ_PYVV01000038.1:0-1220 GCF_003056325.1 Halomonas sp. BN3-1
CTAGATACCATCTCCCCTAACCGGCCACAAACATCCCATCAGGCGGTTTGTGGCCGATATTCGGTTTGTGTCTTGAGGACACCATAGGCGATGTGGATCAGCTTCCGCATCGCCGCACCCAGGGCCGCCATCTTGCTCTTGCCGTTGCCTGTGAGCCGCTGGTAGAGCGCCGAGATATCCGGATTCCGCTTCAGCCCGACGACGGCTGCCATGTATAGACTCTGGCGCAGTTTCGGGTTGCCGGCTTTCGACAAGCGGGGTCGGCTTCGTACGGAACTACCCGACTCCCAACTGACAGGCACGAGCCCTGCAAATGCCGCAGCCTGCCGGGCGCTCGTGAAAACGCGGCTACGCAGCATTGCCAATAGTCGGAGTGATACCGCAGGGCCAACGCCGGGAATCGATTGCAGCAAGGCGCGATCCTGCTTCAAGCCAGGGTACTGATCGAGGTGGTCATCGATCTCCTGATGGAGACGATCCCGCTCACGCGTCAATGCCAGCAGGATGTCATCGATTGAGCGGAGGATATCGGTTGCCATGGCGAACTCGGCTTTCTCGCGCCGGTTTCGCTCACGCTGAATGTCCTTGTCCAGGGCATCGAGTCTCGCTGCCAGCGCCTTGAGCTTGCGCACTTCCTCGGGCTCTGGTTGCCAGGCTTCCGGGTGTTGAGTCGCGCCATACCGAGCCAGCACCACACTGTCCTTCTTGTCCGTTTTGCCGCGTACCCCCAGGCTGCGGGAGAAATCGCGCACCTGCGCCGGGTTAAGGACATAGACCTGGATGCCGGCAGCATGCAGCCAATACGCGAGCGTTTCATGATAGATACCGGTGGCTTCCATTAACACATGCCACTGATCCTGTGGTTCCCCAGTCTGGTGTTCGAGCCATTCAAGCAGGCGGGGAAAGTCCTGCCGACGATTGGGGAACACCCGTGTCTTGACCTTGCCGGTGGCCACATCGCGCAGCCAGGCGCAGTCGATCTTCTGCTTGCTGACGTCGATACCGATCACTGCCATGCTCTCGTCACCTTTCCTTGTTCGTGCAGCCTCACTCCAGATCGGGAGGGGCTTGGATACCATTCAAGCTATCGAGATAGAGGGCATCAGGGGGCATAGTCTAGCTACCAGGCTGTTGAGCCTCAGGCTCTGTGGATGCTCACCCTGATGCCAAGGCCTGCTGGCAGCTAAACAACAAGCCCGGAGAGACACAAGGCTCTGTCC
>NZ_PYVV01000039.1:0-1099 GCF_003056325.1 Halomonas sp. BN3-1
GGGCGGTCTCAATGAGCAAGTGCAACACCTGATCGATCAGGTACGCTATCGCTATGACTCATTGCTACCACCACCTTACTGCTGAAGAACGTGCCACCATCATGCTGATGCGTGAAGGTCACTCGATACGCTCCATCGCCAAGTTCCTTGGGAGAGCTGCCAGCACGATTTCTCGAGAACTGGCTCGGCATGCGGTACCTTCTCATGCTGGCTATGACGCCAGTCTGGCGGGTTTCAGGGCCACGCTGACGCGACATCGAGCACGACGACAATCTAAGTTGCGCCTTGGTACGCCTCTCTTCGATCTGGTGACCTACCTGTTGCGCAAGTACTGGTCTCCTAGGCAGATAGCCATCACACTGAAGCGCATGTATCCAAATGACCCTACACGTCAGGTCTCCCACGAGGCCATCTACAACGCGCTCTATGTGATGCCCCGAGGCTCGCTGAAAAAAGAGCTCATTGCTTGCCTTCGGCAGGGGAAGGGAAAGCGGCGTCCACGCAGTCGTGGCAAGGATCGTCGCCGCCAAATTCCTGACTTGGTCAGTATTCATCTCCGGCCGCCTGAGATCGAAGATCGGTTGATGCCCGGGCATTGGGAAGGCGACCTCATCATGGGGGCCAGCAACCGTTCTGCCGTAGGCACGTTGGTTGAGCGCACGACACGCTTCGTCATCCTGGTGAAAATGGACGGTACGACCGCGACGGATGCGATGGTCGGCTTTAGTGACAAATTGAACCGTGTTCCACGCTCACTACGGCTGTCGATGACCTACGACCAAGGGAGCGAGATGGTCAAGCATGCCGAAATAACCCAACGTACCGGGACAGCCATCTACTTCGCCGATCCACACAGCCCGTGGCAACGTGGGTCTAACGAGAATACCAATGGTCTGCTTCGACAGTATCTGCCCAAAGGAACAGACCTATCGACCTACACCCAGGAGGAGCTCGATGAGATCGCAGACTCACTCAATACCAGGCCTAGAGAGACGTTGAACGCCAAGACGCCTCTGGAGGTATACGCGGAGGTTCTCCAGAAGTCAGTGCCCGGATCTCCGGCACTCCAATAGTGTTGCGCTTGTAGGTTGAGACCGCC